>NZ_CP045067.1:0-25000 GCF_016864015.1 Lacinutrix sp. WUR7
ATGAGTATTACTGCGCAATCGGTCTGGAATAATTGTCTTAATTTTATAAAAGATAACATTCAGCCGCAAGCTTATAAAACTTGGTTCGAACCAATTGTTGCAGTTAAACTTGCAGAAAATGCTTTGAGTATTCAGGTACCTAGTAAATTCTTTTACGAATGGCTAGAAGAGCATTATGTGAAAATCTTAAAAGTTGCACTTACCAAAGAGTTAGGCGAAACAGCCAAGCTAGTTTACATTATTAAAATGGAAAACACCTATGGTAACAAACAACCTTTTACAGAAAGAATACCTAGTTCTAATAGGTCTTCTGTAAAAGCGCAAGATGTAGATATTCCTTTAAACAATAAAAATCGCGAATTACGCAACCCTTTTATTATTCCAGGAATTAGAAATGTAAAAATCGAGTCGCAACTAAACCCAAACTATAACTTCGAAAACTTTTTAGAAGGAGATTCTAACCGTTTAGCTAGAAGCGCAGGATTAGCTGTAGCTAGTAAACCCGGAGGAACTTCTTTTAATCCACTATTAATATTTGGAGGTGTTGGTCTTGGTAAAACACACTTAGCACATGCTATTGGTGTAGACATTAAAGACAAGTATCCTGAAAAAACAGTTTTATATATTTCTGCTGAAAAATTCACGCAGCAATACATAGACTCTGTTAAGAAGAATAACAGAAATGATTTTATTCATTTTTATCAAATAATAGACATCTTAATTATTGATGATGTGCAGTTTTTATCTGGTAAATCTGGAACACAAGATGTATTCTTCCATATTTTCAACCATTTACACCAAAACGGAAAGCAAGTTATTTTAACAAGTGACAAGGCTCCTGTAGATATGCAAGATATTGAGCAACGCTTATTATCTAGATTCAAATGGGGACTTTCGGCAGAATTACAAACACCAGATTTTGAAACCAGAGTATCGATATTAAAAAACAAATTATATCGTGATGGTGTAGAAATGCCAGATGATATTATTGAGTATGTTGCAAAACATATTAAATCTAATATTAGAGAACTGGAAGGCGCAATTATCTCATTAATTGCACAATCTTCTTTTAACAAAAAAGAGGTTACTATAGACTTAGCGAAACAAGTTGTTGAGAAGTTTGTAAAAAACACAAAACGTGAGGTTTCGATAGATTATATCCAGAAAATAGTTTCCGATTATTTTCAAATGGATGTAGATACACTACAATCTAAAACTAGAAAACGTCATATTGTACAAGCTAGACAATTAGCTATGTTTTTTGCTAAAAAACTAACTAAAGCTTCGTTAGCAAGTATTGGTTCTCAAATTGGTAAACGTGATCACGCTACTGTATTGCATGCTTGTAAAACGGTTAACAATTTATCTTCTACAGATAAACAATTTAGAAAATACGTAGAAGATCTAACCAAAAAGCTTTCGGTTTAAATTACAAATACAACCTTTTTCAAATAAAATATTATGACTAAAATACTAATGGTTTGCCTTGGTAATATTTGTCGTTCTCCTTTGGCTGAAGGTATTTTACGCGATAAACTTTCTACAGAAGAGTTTACTATTGACTCTGCGGGAACTGGAGATTACCATATTGGCGATTTACCAGACCAACGCTCTATTAACGTTGCAAAAAAATACGGAGTAGATATCACCAATCAACGCGGTAGACAATTCTCCGTCACAGATTTCGATGTTTTTGATTTGATTTACGTCATGGATAATTCCAACTTTAAAAACGTAGTTAAATTAGCAAGAAATGAAAATGATATTGCTAAAGTAAAACTTATTTTAAACGAAGTATACCCAAACCAGAACTATGATGTTCCAGATCCTTATCACGATAGTGACCAAGGTTTTGAAAATGTTTTTAAGATGTTAGACGAAGCAACAGATGTTATACAACAAAAGGTTACAAAAATTTAAAACACTAAAAATCAAGTGTATTCCTTTATATTTTTTGTAATTTTAAAAAACAACATCTTAAAAATTCTCTAAATGAAAACTATTATAACCTTAATTATAGCACTGTTTTCTTTCTCCTGTTTTTCACAAAATATAAATATAGAACTTTTTTCTAACGGACTTTCTAATCCGGTAAACATAAAACACGCAGGTGATGATAGATTATTCGTTGCAGAAAGAGCTGGTATAATTAAAATCATCAATACTGATGGTGTTTTAGCGAGCACTCCCTTTTTAGACATAAACGCATTAGTTTCTAATAATGGTGGAGAACAAGGTTTACTTGCTATGGCATTTCATCCAGACTATACCACCAATGGTTATTTTTATGTCAACTATATTGATAATAATGGGGACACGGTAATTTCCAGATTTACAAGAAGTACTACTGCTATTGCAGATCCAAATTCAGAGTTGGTTTTTATGAATATTAGCCAACCTTACTCCAATCATAATGGTGGCGATATGCATTTTGGTACCGATGGCTACCTTTATATTTCCACAGGAGATGGTGGTTCTGGTGGTGACCCTGAAAACAGATCACAAAATTTAACTTCCCATTTAGGAAAACTATTACGTATAGATGTTGACAACCCTGTAATTGGCGGACTTAATTATTCGATTCCTGCAGACAATCCTTTTTTTGGTAATACAGATAACATAAAACAAGAAATATGGGCTTATGGCCTACGTAACCCTTGGAAATGGTCTTTTGATAGAGATACTGGAGATATCTGGATTGCAGATGTTGGTCAAAACCAAATAGAAGAAATCAATATGGTTCCTGACGCAAGTTCAGGTATAAATTATGGCTGGCGTTGTTATGAAGGAAACGACACGTACAACACAGCAAATTGCCCTTCTGCTAGCACATTAACATTTCCTGTTGCACAATACTCACATAGTAATGATGGTATTTTTAAATGCTCCATTACTGGAGGTTATAGATACAGAGGTACAGCACAACCAACACTAAACGGTTTGTACTTTTTTGCCGATTACTGTAGTGATGAGATTGGTTATGTGCAAGAAAACGGAACAACTTTTAATCTAACATTAATCGATCAATTTGGTAATGATGGTTTTTCAGCTTTTGGAGAAGACATTAACGGAGAACTTTATATTGCTGGCATTAGAACCGGAATTATCTACAAAATAGTGGATGCCGATTTAAGTATTGAAGAGCAAAGTATATTTAATATAAAAATGTATCCGAATCCTGTAATAGATAGTTTACATTTAGATTTTAGAAACACAACACATGTAATTAAAGAAATTCATATATTTAATTTACATGGAAAATTAGTGAAGTCCGTTTCCATGCCTAAAAACACTATTACCACATTATCTACTAAAGAAATGCAAAGCGGATTATACTTCATTGAAATTAATGCCGAAAACGGAAGCAAAAAAACAAGTAAATTTATTAAAAATTAATGGAAAATATTACCGGTAAACTATACCTTATACCTACCACATTAGGAGACAATGCTCCTTTAGAAGTTTTACCTATTTCAGTAAAAAAAGTAATAGAACAAGTAGACACCTTTATTGTTGAAAACGAAAAAACAGCAAGGCGTTTTATAAAAAGCATAGAACCAAGAAAGTCACAATCTTCATTAACCTTATTTCCTTTAAATAAGTTTACAGATGTGGCAGAATTGCCAAGCTATTTAGAACCATGTCTACAAGGAAAAAACGTTGGACTACTTTCTGAAGCAGGTTGCCCTGGCGTTGCAGATCCTGGTGCAGATATAGTGAAAATTGCACATGATAAAAACATACAAGTAGTACCTTTGGTTGGACCTTCTTCTATATTATTAGCAATAATGAGCTCTGGAATGAACGGACAAAGTTTCACTTTTAATGGTTATTTACCCATTGACAAGGATGAAAAGAAACAAGAAATAAAACAATTAGAACGTCTTTCTTTTGAAAAAAACCAATCACAGATTTTTATTGAAACGCCGTATAGAAACAATAAGATGTTAGAAGACATGTGTCAATATTTAGAAGGAAACACCCTTGTTTGTGTTGCTTGTGATATTACATTACCAACAGAGTATATAAAAACAAAAACGGTAAACAACTGGAAAAAAACAAAGGTTGACCTTCATAAAAGACCAACCATTTTTATAATTCATAAAAGTTAGTTATTAAATAATACTAGCTTTTGCTTTTTTATTTGCTTTTACAAGAGAAGTATCATAACCTGAAAACTTCTTCATGTAATGTTTAATCGAAGTACCAAAGGCATCTTCAAAACCAGTTTCACCGTAACTTCTTAAGTATTTTTTTACGCTTCCAGGCCCAGCTAAATGCGCTGCAGCTAGAATTCCAGACTCGGTTACCAAAACACCATTAATGGTCATACCATTAAAACGTTTGATGTCTCTACGTAAAATCCATTTATTACGTTGTGCATTTGCAACAAATGCCTTTTCCTGTAATTCTGGGTTTTGTAAAAATTGATTCGGGTTGTAAATTCCAATCATTTTTAGCGTCTCAGCTCCAAATTGGTATTTTCCTAAATAACCAAACTTGTTTACTGTAAAATAATCTCCTCCAGATTCTTTAAAAGCTAATGCTTCTTTAAAACCTACAAAGGACTTTCCTAAAGTTGGTTTGAATTTTTCATTTGGTGTTGGCGTACGAAATGCAAATACTTTATCTGACACTTCTATTGTAGCAACATTTTCTTGTTCTTCGTAGTTTATTAAATCGATAAACGTTTCCGAAGAAAACGCAAGCTTTAATAAAGTACATATGGTTAGTAATAGCGTAAACTTTCCAATATTTTTTATCATAACGAATAATTTTTCAGTAATAATTTATTAATAATCACTTATAATTTTTCAGCGTGCAAATATACAACTTTTATTTTAAACCTGAAAACCAACTACTTATACGTTTCTGACTCAAAATTAGATGTTTATATTAATTATTCAAAAATTAGTCGATTAAAGACCTTTAAAAGTAGATAGCATGGAATTTAAGTCCGTTTTTATCATTAAATTCTAACGTAGGAAATGGCACTTTAATTACGTTGAAAATACTAAAAACAGATCTCAAGAAGTGTGAATTTGTTTTTATTCTGGTTAAGTCTACATCTAGACTTAGATAATATTGTCGTTTTCTGTCTTGATTTAAAAAGGAAAGATCTTCGGTTTCGCTGTTTCCGGTAAGCATACCTTCTGCGCCATATCCAAATGCAACATTGAGCCACTTTGGTATCTTTTCATTCTTAAAAAAAGAATGCACGTTAGCACTTAACCAATAGGTTTGTCCGTTATAATCTTTTAAAATTTCTTCTAATAAACCTTCACCTAACTTTTCTGGTCTTTGTGAAGCATATTTTGTTTGATGAAAAGAATACTTTAAGGTGATGCGCTGTTCTTTCCAAAGTAATTCTTGTCCGACATACAACCCCGTTCCAGCAGCATTGCTAATCATGTCTCCCCAAGAAAAACCCCACTCTTTAGAATAGCCATCAAAAACTTCCACTACAGTTAGAAATCCGAAACCTAAAGTTGCACCATAAAGCAATTGATCTTTTTTGCATACACCACTCCAATGTAAAAGCTCTGCTCCTGCTCTACCTACTTGATAGGAAGAGAACACATGGCCAAACTTATCCATTTGAAGCCACTCGTCATTATCATTAAGCGTATGTAGTTTTGATTTTTCATAATCGGCATACCAAAGCTGGTTTAAACCAACTAGTGAGAGTCCTATTACAGAAGCTTCGGTAATTACTAAAGCATTTCTTCTTGGCGTATGTAAAGTATCGCTTGGTGTAAGAAACCTATTGATTCCAGATTGTGAGAATACACTTGTTATGGTACATAAAACGAATAGTAGGTATAAAAGTGCTTTCAAGATTACCTATTTATGCCTTGGCTATTAATCCAACGTACATATTCATTTCTATTTGCGTTATGCTGACTTAAAGTTTTAGCAAATTTGTGGTATCCAAAGTTTTTCACATTGGCAACAAAATAGTAGTAGTTATGTGTTTCGGCATTTAAAACCGCATCTATTGCAGACACGTCCGGCATAGTGATTGGTCCTGGAGGAACCCCTGGATATTTGTAGGTATTGTACTTAGAATCGATTTCTAAATCTTTATATAAAACACGTTTAATGACTTGGTTAAAATCATTTTCTTTTAATTTTTTAGCATAAATCACTGTAGGATCCGCTTGTAAAGGCATCCCTTTTCTAATTCTATTTAAATACACACCAGCAACGCGAGGTCGTTCGTCCACCTTTGCAGTTTCCTTATGTACTATGGCAGCAATAGACATTACTTCGTTAATAGAAAGGTTAAGTGCTTTTCGTTTTTCGTTTCTAGACGCATTCCAAAAAGCTTGATACTCCTTCAGCATTTTATTTCTAAATCCTTCCGCAGAAGTATTCCAGTATATTTCATAACTGTTAGGAATATACATGGATAATGCAGAGTCCTTATTAAAATCATTTTCCTTAAAAAAGGTTTCGTCGGTCATCGCCTTTAAAAGGGAAAGACTATCTGCTTCAATTTGAAAGGCAACTCTACCAGCTAAATCTTCTAATCGTTCTTGATTATTAAAACTTAGTTTTAACGGAATATTATTACTTCGAATAGAGTTTATAATCTCATTATTATTCATTCCTTTTTTAATAACATACCTACCAGCTCTAAGGTTTGTGGTGTATTTCTTTTTTTCCGCCAGAGCATCAAAAGAATCCATATCTTTCAATAATGGCTCAAGCTGTTCTCTTACATCCTTATAACTTGCTTGACTAGAAACATACACATACGCTTCTTCATTATTAAAAGCAGTGTTTTCTTTAAACATCGCTTTATATACAAAATTTGCAAAAAACGCAGCTATTACCAGACCGATTACTAAAACTGCTATAAGTATTTTTTTAAAGTACATTTATTTATGAATGAGTTGAAAAATATATTCGTTTTTAAATTTATTGTTGACTAAATTCCAGTCCTTTTTTAATCCGATTTCTTGAAATCCTTGATTTTTGAAAAGCTTCTGACTTGCAATATTGTCTTCCGAAATATTACAATACAGCTGATGCAAGTCTAAATGCGTAAAACAATAATTCACTAACAAGCTTAAAGCTTCTTTACCAAAACCTTTTTGTCTGTTAGCTGCTTCTTTCACAAGAATTCCTATTCCTGCGCGACGATTTTTAAAATCGAAATCAAAAACATCAATCATACCAAGAGCCACATCATCATAACTACAAATAACTAGTCGCAATTGTTTTACTTCGTAAATATCTTTGTGTGCATGCTCTAAATACTGTTTGATTAAATACTTAGAATATGGAGTTATGGTATTGCTAATTTCCCAAATACTTTCGTCGTTTTCAATAGTATGAATAAACGCTAAGTCTTCGGGTTCTAAAGCACGCAAATAAATATGTTCGCCTTTTAATGTAATCATGAAAGAATGCCTTTAAAAACTTGTTTCGCTGGACCAATTAGCCAGATGTCGTGATATGCATTTCCGTTTTTATTAAAAGAAACTTGCAACGTTCCTCCTTCTACTTGTAAGGTAATTACGTTTTTTTCGGTTTCGCCAATATAATGCATTGCTAATGCAACTGCTGTAACTCCTGTTCCGCAAGATAAGGTTTCATCTTCTACACCGCGTTCGTAGGTTCGAACAGCAAAAGTGTCTTCATTTATTTTAGAAACGAAGTTTACATTGGTTCCTGCTTCATTATATGGATTGCCGTATCTAATTTTTGCACCTTCGGTTTTGATATCCAATTCTTTAAGATTAGCTTCCTTTTGCACATGATGAGGAGAACCTGTATTTAAAAAAATATGATTGGCATGTTTTTCTATTTGATCTACATCCTGCATGCGAAGTTTTATAATATCATCATCTATAATGGCATCATGCATCCCATCAATAGCTTCAAAAGTAGCGTGATTTTTTACAATGTTTAAAAATTTCGCAAAAGCAACAAGGCATCTACCTCCATTTCCACACATAGTACTTTCGTTTCCATCGGCATTATAATACACCATTTTAAAGTCGGCAGTTGGATGATTTTCTAGTAATATCATTCCGTCTGCTCCAACACCAAAACGTCTATCGCATAAAAAAGCAACTTGTTTGGTATCTTTTTTATCAAAAGTTTCTAAACGATTATCGATCATTACAAAATCGTTTCCTGTGCCTTGATATTTATAAAAAGTGTGTGTCATTAAATAGAAATTATTACGACAAATATAGTAATATTAAACCGTATTCTCAGGTGTTAAATACGCGTTAAAGTTGAATTTATTAAACAACATTTTTTTAATTTTAATCGTTAACCTTTTTATACTAAACAGATATAATATTATGAAAAAGATTTTATCCCTATTATTCGTTTCGGCATTAGGAGGAGCAATTACTCTAGGTGCTTATAAAACTTTTATTGAAAAAGACCAACAAGTGGTAATACAACAAAACCAGGAACAACCTTTTACCGTGCCTGTAAACCATACAACCAATACTGGTTTTATTGCAGAAAATGATGTGAATTTTGTCTCGGCAGCAGAAAAGACAATACATACTGTGGTACACGTAAAAAACACTACCGTAAATTCTAGTCAGATGACTTTTGAAGATTTATTTTACGGCAGACAAACAAAACGTGCGCAAATAGGCACTGGTTCTGGAGTCATTATTTCTCCGGATGGTTATATTATCACCAACAACCATGTTATTGCAGGTTCTAGAGAACTTTCGGTGACCTTAAATAATAACAAGACCTATGATGCTACCATTATTGGTACCGATGAAAAAACAGATATTGCACTAATTAAAGTAGAACCAGACGAAGAATTACCTTTTACTACTTTTGGAGATAGTGACGAAGCAAAAATTGGCGAATGGGTTTTAGCTGTTGGTAATCCCTTCAACTTAACCTCTACCGTTACTGCAGGAATTATAAGCGCTAAGTCTAGAGATTTATCTGGTTTAAGCAACCAATCTTTTATACAAACAGATGCAGCAGTAAATCCTGGGAATTCTGGTGGCGCACTAGTAAATACAAATGGCGATTTAATTGGAATCAATACCGCAATTACATCGCAAACGGGTTCTTATATTGGCTATTCTTTTGCTGTACCGAGTAATATTGCGAAGAAAGTGGTTCAGGATATCATGGAGTTTGGTAATGTGCAAAACGGCATTTTAGGTGTTAAAGGAAGTCCTATTAGTGCTGGATATGCTGAAAAATTCGGACTAAATACTTCCGAAGGTTTCTATATTGAAGAAGTAGAAGAAGATTCTGGTGCAGATATGGCAGGATTAAAAAGTGGCGATATTATTCAGAAATTGGAAAATATTGAAATTAGAAAGTTTTCCGATTTAAAAGGATTTTTAAATGCCAAAAGTCCGAATGATATTATACATGTTACCGTTTTAAGAAATGGAACACAAAGAGTATTTCCGGTAACTTTACTTAAAAATGAAACCTTAACTGTTCCTATTATAGGTGTTATTAAAAATGCGAAACCTAAGGATTTAAAAAAATACAAAACAAATAATGGAGTAAAAATCGCTAGTCTAACTAATAATAAAAACTATCTAGGCTATTGGATGAATAACGGTGTGCAAGTTGGAGATATTATTACTGCCATAAACGATACTAAAGTAAATAGTATTGAAGATGTACAAGCGATTATAAAAAACAGACATGCAAATGAATTATTACGCATAGAACTTATAAATTCTAAAGGAGAAAAAGAAAGATATAATTTTAGATAGTTCTATTAAAATACACAAATTTACAACAAGCGCTCTAGTCTTTTCTAGAGCGCTTTTATTTTATTAAAAATTAGCTACGAAAACGTTTGAAATATATTACTTTTGCGAAAAATTTAACAACACAAAAAATATTTAACAATGCCTATTAACGAAACTTATGAAAGCGAATTAGCTTTTCAAGCAGATAGACGTAGAGCTACTGTAGAATTTATTAAAATAGTAAGCGACCTTTGGTACGATAAATCTATCGAACTGGTAATTTTTAGAAATCAATTAATAGACAAAAATGTTAGTGACATTTTAAACTTGCACGAATATGCTTGTGAATTTGTACAAAAACCTATTTCTATTTTTGACTCTGTAGAAATTGCTCAAGCAATTAATACACTAGATCTTCCTCCTGCAAAATTAGATATTGGTAAATTAACCTATGAGTATCATATAGAAGAAGGAAAATACAATAACGCTACCGCATTTGTTGCAGACAAACTAAAAGATGCTAGTAAAAATGGCACTATAAAACCTAAAGACGTGGTGCTTTATGGTTTTGGAAGAATTGGACGTTTAGTAGCAAGAGAGTTAATGACTAAAGCTGGAAAAGGAACACAATTACGTTTAAGAGCCATTGTAACTCGTGGAGCTGTGGATGCTACCGTTTTAGAAAAAAGAGCTTCTTTATTACGTAACGATTCTGTGCATGGCGATTTTTCGGGAACGGTTTCTATCGATGTAGAAAATAGTGCCTTAATAATTAATGGTACTACTGTAAATATTATTTCGGCTAATGCACCAGAAGATATCGATTATACAAAATACGATATTGATAACGCTTTAGTAATTGATAACACTGGAGCTTTTAGAGATGAAGAAGCTTTAAGCAGACACTTAAAATCTAAAGGAGTCGATAAAGTATTACTTACTGCTCCTGGAAAAGGAGTACCAAATATTGTGCATGGTGTAAACCATACCGAGTATAATCCAGACGAAGTAAATATCTTTTCTGCAGCATCTTGTACTACCAATGCTATTACTCCAATTTTAAAAGCGGTAGAAGATTCTTTCGGTGTAAAATCTGGACACTTAGAAACAATTCATGCATATACTAATGATCAGAATTTAGTAGATAATTTTCATAGTAAATACAGACGTGGACGTGCAGCAGCATTAAACATGGTAATTACAGAAACTGGAGCAGGAAAAGCAGTTAGTAAAGCCTTACCAAGTTTAGAAGGAAAATTAACTTCTAACGCTATTAGAGTTCCTGTACCAAACGGATCTTTAGCTATTTTAAATTTAGAGCTAGAAAACTCTACTTCTGTGGAAGGCATAAATACCATCATGAAAAAATATGCGCTGGAAGGGGATTTAGTAGAGCAAATAAAATATGAGTTAAGTGACGAATTAGTATCTAGTGATATTGTTGGTTGCTCCGCTCCTTCTATTTATGATAGTAAAGCAACAATTGTTAGAGAAGATGGTAAAAATGCCATCTTATATATATGGTATGATAACGAATATGGTTATAGCCATCAAGTAGTTAGACTAGCAAAATATATTGCAAAAGTTAGAAGACATACTTATTATTAATAGTAACGTCTAAATTTTAATTAGAAACGTATATATTAGAGCCTCACTTTTGTGAGGCTTTTTAATTAAAAAAAAATTATGTTAAATGTATTTATTCCGAAGTATTTTGAACTTCATTTAGCATCTAAATAAACATAATTTGTTATTTTCGTAAAAAATAAACCAAACTAATTTACTAAATGAATTCTTTTAAATTTATTATAATTCTATCTATATCTTTATTCTGTACCACGGTTAGTGCACAAACGGAAAGTAACGAAGAAGAAGACAAACTTTCATTAAATACTGGTACTATAGATAATCAGTTTGAATACATTTTAAGAAAATCTGGTAACTTTAAAGGTACTAACGGACAACCTTATGAAGCAGTTAAACGCAGTATGTTTCTTACGCTACAAGCACATACTATTGATTCATTAAAAACAATCCATAAAGAATTAACAGAAACACAAGCTGTGGTAACTAGCCAATCGAAAGAAATTGCTACTTTAAAAACGAGCTTAGCGAATACACAAGGTACTTTAGAACAAACAAACGAAGAAAAAGACAGCATGTCTTTATTCGGAATGTTAATGAGTAAATCTAGTTACAACATCTTAATGTGGTCTATTATTGGCGGTTTATTAGCTTTCTTATTATTTTTCATCTATAAATATAAAAATAGTAACGCCATTACTAGAGATGCCAATAAATCTTTAGCTGAAATTGAAGAAGAATTTGAAGAGCATAGAAAAATAGCTTTAGAGCGTGAGCAAAAAGTGAGAAGACAACTGCAAGACGAATTAAACAAACAAAAAAATAATAGCTAATAACTTTTAGATACTAAAATAATTAAAGATCTGTAAATATATTTTACAGATCTTTTTTTTTGGAAACATCAAACCTAAAAACCAATTCTTTAAACGCATTATCTATTCTTTTTTAGACTTCAAAAGGTCTTTAAATCCTGATTCGTAAAAACCTTTCTTTTTCATCATATTCTTTGCATCTTTGCAACTTATAAGAAAGACTATGAGAATTGATATCATCACCGTTTTACCAGAATTACTAGAAAGTCCGTTTAGCGCTTCTATACTTAAACGAGCTATTGAAGCTGGCTTGGTAGAAGTCCACTTTCATAATTTACGCGATTATACCACAGACAACTATAAATCTATAGACGACACCCAATTTGGTGGTGGTGCTGGAATGGTAATGATGATTGAACCTATCGATAAATGCATCACCAAACTAAAGGCGGAGCGTAATTACGATGAAGTGATTTATATGACTCCAGATGGCGAAACCTTAAATCAAGGAATGGCGAATCACCTTTCTTTAAAGGAAAATATTATTATTCTTTGCGGACATTATAAAGGTGTAGACCAACGTGTTCGCGACCTATTTATTACCAAAGAAATCTCTATTGGAGATTATGTTTTATCTGGCGGAGAACTTGGTGCTGCTGTTTTATGTGATGCTTTAATACGACTAATTCCTGGAGTGCTAGGAAACGAAACTTCGGCTTTAACAGATTCTTTTCAAGACAATTTATTAGCGCCTCCTATTTATACAAAACCTAGAGAGTATAAAGGATTGGAAGTTCCGGAATTATTATTTAGTGGAAACCATGCGAAAATTGAAAAATGGAGAGAAGAGCAAGCATACCAACGTACTAAAGATAGAAGACCCGATTTATTAGAAGATTAAATTTTAAAGTTTTTCATCTAAAAAACAACAAATGCAACCAAGAATAGAATCGGTACCAGAAAAAAAATTAGTCGGAACGCCTGTAACCATGTCTTTAATAGACAACAAAACTTTCGAGCTATTCTCTGATTTTATGCCGAATAGAAAGCAAGTGAAAAATAGTTTAGGCACTGCTATTTATGAAGTCATGGAATACGATGGCGAACATTTTAAAAACTTTAATCCGAATAAAACCTTTAAAAAATGGGCTGCTTTAGAGGTGGAAAATTTGGAGGAGATTCCAGAAAACATGAGTACCCTTATTTTAGAAAGCGGATGGTATGCTGTTTTTACTTATAAAGGATTAGCAAAAGACTTTTCAACTTTAATGCAATACGTTTTTACGGATTGGTTGCCAAAATCGGAATACGCTTTAGCCAACAGACCTCATTTTAATGTCTTAGGAAACAAATACATTAAAGATTCCCCTGACTCTGAAGAAGAGGTGTATATACCTATACAATTAAAGTAAGGAAGTTATCTTCTTGTAGCAATCTTGATTTGCGTTAAGGATTGCAAGGTTGTTTGAGCTCTTTTTTGGCTTTCTCAAAAAAAGCGAGCCTGAAAAGCCTGACGTTTTGTGATCCTGCAAGGCTTGTACCAAACTTGTTTTGGTATCTCTCTTTAAAACAACAAAAGGAAACGCCCAAACACTTCTAATTTCAATCCGAAAAACGAGATTTAATTTTTGTTTTGCTCTTTGGTAATTAAGTTTTTATAACTATCTTTGCAAAACTTTTGAGTTAACCTCTGGCGAGAATCGCGAATGTTGCCTTGAAATAACTAATAAAATTAATAAAGATGGAATCTTTAATAAAATTTGTACAAGACGAATTTGTAGCAAAAAAAGACTTTCCAGAGTTCGGAGCTGGAGACACTATTACAGTGTATTACGAAATTAGAGAAGGAGAAAAAGTACGTACACAGTTCTTTAGAGGTGTTGTTTTACAACGCAGAGGAACTGGATCTTCAGAGACATTCACAATTAGAAAAATGTCTGGAACTGTTGGTGTAGAACGTATTTTCCCTGTAAACTTACCTGCTTTACAAAAGGTAGAAGTAAACAAAAGAGGAAAAGTTCGTAGAGCTCGT
This sequence comes from Lacinutrix sp. WUR7, assembly GCF_016864015.1. Lineage (NCBI taxonomy): Bacteria > Pseudomonadati > Bacteroidota > Flavobacteriia > Flavobacteriales > Flavobacteriaceae > Lacinutrix > Lacinutrix sp. WUR7. The sequence goes on from NZ_CP045067.1 coordinate 14,142, forward strand.
ATCTTTTACTTTAGAGGTCTTACTGGTAAGAAAGCTAGAATTACAGAAAAAAGACGTAAATAATTTTAAGCATTTTATACATTTAAAAAGCCTTGAGAAATCAAGGCTTTTTTACGTTTTAACGTTATCAACAAAAGTTAATAACTCGAGTTAATAAACCGTTGATAACTAGTGCTTTAAAAATTTTTATTTTTTAAGTTCTTGTCCTATCTTAGCTAAAGAATTACACATCACATCAGTGAGTTTCTTATTAAAAGAGAATGAAAAGTGAAATTCTATTAGAGATTTATTCTTTAATTATAATTGTTTTTTGAGGTTTGAAAGTTGCATGTGTATGCATGTATCACCGAAGAACCATGAAATTTTAAAAAGTGCTATATATCTAGGTAGATAGTAACTAATAAAATGGAAAGCTTCTATAAGTAGTAACAACGAAAGTGAAAACTAAAAAAAAGAGGCAATGTTTAAAAAGAAAGGCAACGCGCAAGTGAAACCAGAAATTTAATCATCAAGAAAAACAGTTAACCGAAACATTTTAGTAACAAGTCAATACATTTTGAAAGTTACAACATAAAATGTTTTATTGAATTAGTGCAGTTGGAATCTAAATGTTATAAAACGCAAGTTTTAAAAACAAATTTAACAGCAATGTTAAATAGATGATACCTAACTATTTCAAAAAAAGCCATATCCCACTAGATTAAATTCTACGTGATATGGCTTTTGTGTTCTATATACTTTCTATACTTTTACGGAAATTCTTCCTTTAATGAACCTACCTTTAATAATAGATAAAACATACAACAACAAAGACTACTCTGCAACAGAATTGCCTAAAGCAGAATATGATAATTGTACCTTTACCAATTGTGTGTTTACAGACTGCTATTTAACCAGTAATTCATTTCTAGAATGTGAATTTATAGATTGTAACTTAAGTAATGTTAAAGCCAAAGGGGTTACTTTAAAAGATGTAAGCTTTATACATTGTAAAATGATTGGCTTTCCTTTTAACGAATGCAATTCATTTCTTTTAGAACTTAACTTTAAAGATTGTAATTTAAGTCTTGCCTCCTTTTACCAATTAAACATTAAAAACACCAACTTCAATTCCTGTAATCTGGAGTCGGTAGATTTTACGCAAACCAATTTAACAGCAGCATCCTTTACGAATAGCAATTTAGAAAAAGCCATTTTTGAGAACAGCAATCTAGAAAAAGTAGATTTTACAACTGCGAAAGACTATACCATACATCCAGAGAAAAACAAACTAAAAGGTGCGAAATTTAGTGAAAATGGATTATTCGGACTCTTAAGTATGTATGGAATTAAGGTAGAATAAAGCATAATCCACAAAAATACCTCTCTTTTATTGCATCCTTCGTAATTATGAAGTATCAAAACTGTACTTATTTCCATTAACTACTGCTTTTTTGTATATTTACACGGCTTTATTACTAAGCAATATTTAATTCAGCAAACAAATTAAACATGACAAAAAATTCAACAATAATTTATACTAAAACGGATGAAGCACCAGCTTTAGCTACGCATTCATTTTTACCAATAGTTCAAGCTTTTACAAACTCTGCAGGAGTAAAAGTAGAATCAAGAGACATCTCATTAGCATCAAGAATACTTGCTGTGTTTTCAGATATGTTACCAGAAGACCAACGTGTTAAAGATACATTGGCAGAATTAGGAGAATTGGTAAAAAAACCAGAAGCTAATATTATAAAATTACCAAATATTAGTGCATCTGTACCACAGTTAAAAACAGCCATCAAAGAATTACAAGCAAAAGGATACGCTTTACCAGACTATCCGGATGAACCAGAAACTGCTGAGGAAAAAAATATTAAATCTCGTTACGACAAAGTAAAAGGTAGTGCAGTTAACCCAGTATTACGTGAAGGTAATTCGGATCGTCGTGCTCCAAAAGCGGTTAAGAATTATGCGAAAAAGAATCCACATTCTATGGGAGCTTGGAGCAAAGACTCTAAAACGCATGTATCTACCATGACACATGGTGACTTTTTTCACAATGAGAAATCGATAACCCTTGACGAAGCTACAACAGTCAAAATTGTACATACAGACGAGAAAGGAAAACAGACTAATTTAAAAGAAGGTCTAGATTTACTTAAAGGAGAAATTATTGATGCTACCATAATGAGTAAAAAAGCATTAATCGAATTTTTAGAAGAACAAGTAGAAGATGCCTTAGATAAAAGCGTATTGTTTTCATTACACATGAAAGCAACGATGATGAAAGTAAGTGATCCAATTATATTTGGTCATGCTGTTCGTGTATTCTTCCATGATTTATTTAAAAAACATGGTAAGACATTCGAAAAAATTGGTGTAGATGTGAATAATGGTTTTGGAAACTTACTTGAAAAATTAAGTGATTTACCTGAAAGTAAACGCGACGAAATAAGAGAAGATATCCGATATGCCTTAGACCATAGTGCAGATTTAGCAATGGTAAATAGCGATAGAGGTATTACAAATTTACATGTCCCTAGTGATGTTATTATTGATGCTTCTATGCCAGCAATGATTCGTACTTCTGGACAAATGTGGAATGCAGAAGGTAAACTACAAGATACTAAAGCAGTAATTCCAGATAGTAGTTATGCTGGTATTTATGATGCAACTATAAAATTTTGTAAAAAACATGGTGCTTTCGATCCTACAACAATGGGAACAGTTCCTAATGTTGGACTTATGGCTCAAAAAGCAGAAGAGTATGGTTCTCATGACAAGACTTTCGAAATAAAATCAAAAGGAAAAGTGGAGGTTATAGATGCTTCTGGTAAGGTTCTTTTAGCCCACAAAGTAGAAGCTGGAGATATTTGGAGAATGTGCCAAGTAAAAGATGCTCCTGTACAAGATTGGGTAAAATTAGCGGTTACTAGAGCTAGAGCTTCTCAAACTCCTGCTGTTTTTTGGTTAGATAAAAAAAGAGCGCATGATGCAGAATTAATTAAAAAAGTGAATCTATATCTTTTAGATCATGATACTACTGGTTTAGATATTCGAATTCTCCCTCCTTTTGAAGCAACTAATTTTACACTAGAAAGAGTAAGAGAAGGAAAAGATACTATTTCCGTTTCTGGAAATGTTTTACGTGATTACTTAACCGATTTATTCCCTATTCTAGAATTAGGTACTTCGGCAAAAATGTTATCTATTGTTCCCTTAATGAATGGTGGAGGTTTATTTGAAACTGGTGCTGGAGGTTCTGCACCAAAACATGTGCAACAATTTGTGGAAGAAAACCATTTACGTTGGGATTCTTTAGGTGAATTTTTAGCACTTGCAGTTTCCTTAGAACATTTAGGGGAAACAAATAATAATGAAAGCGCTTTAGTTTTAAGTGAAACTCTAGATGAAGCAACAGAGAAATTACTAGAAAATAAAAAAGGTCCTTCTCGTAAAGTAAACGAATTGGATAATAGAGGAAGTCATTTCTACTTAGCAATGTATTGGGCGGATGCTCTAGCAAACCAAACAAAAGATCTAGATTTAAAAGAAACCTTTACTGCTATAGCAAAGGCTTTTCATGAAAATGAAGAAGTAATTGTTAATGAGCTAAACAAAGTACAAGGTAAATCTGTAAAAATGGGAGGCTACTATAAACCAAACGAAGATCTAACTAGCAAAGCAATGCGACCTAGTAAAACCTTTAATACTATTGTGAATAGTATTAAATAAAACATCAAGTTAATATAAAAAAAAGCTCCTTTCTAGGAGCTTTTTTTGTTTTCTTTCCCTGTTACTAATAGTAACTTTTTGTAATGAATAACATAATTTAAATAAGAATTTAATATCTTAATTAAAAATAGTAATTTATTAAATTCTTATTTAAATTATGTTATCCATTCCATATTTTTAAGGAAAAATAAACAAACTAAAAATGCTGCACCTAAAAAAAATATTCTTTTTAATTTTTTTAACAAGCGCTTCTATATATAGTCAAGAAAAATTCACCTTAAGTGGAACCATTCAAGAAGCTACAAGTAATGAAACGCTAATTAGTGTAAACATTATTGTTCCAGAACTACAAACAGGAACAACTACCAATGAATATGGCTTCTACTCCATCACGCTACCTGAAGGCAATTACAAAGTAATTATTAGCTACATTGGTTTTGCTGAAGTTGTGGAAACTATTAATCTTTCCCAAAACATTACCAAAAATTATAGTTTAGTAGAGGCTACCCAAAATCTAGACGAAGTGGTTATTAAAGAAAATGTGGAAAGATTAAATATCAAAAAACCGCAAATGAGTGTAAACGTACTCTCTTCCAGTACCATAAAACAAATTCCCGCTATACTTGGCGAACCAGATGTTATCAAAGCAATAACCATGCTTCCAGGAGTTACCACTGCCGGCGAAGGTGCCTCTGGATTCAATGTACGTGGTGGTGCCGCAGATCAGAATTTAATTTTATTAGACGAAGCTACTATCTATAATTCTTCCCATCTATTTGGATTCTTTTCGGTTTTTAATCCCGATGCCATAAAGGATTTAAAATTATATAAAGGAGGAATTCCTGCACGATATGGCGGACGTGTTTCTTCCGTTTTAGACATATATCAAAAAGAAGGAAATAATAAATCGTTTCATGCAAATGGTGGCATTGGAATTGTTTCTAGTAGACTTTTAATTGAAGGTCCTATACAAAAAGAAAAAGCCTCTTTCCTTTTAGGAGGAAGATCTTCGTATGCACATTTGTTTCTTCCGCTATTTGATGTAGATAGCAAAGCATATTTCTACGATTTAAACACAAAAATAAGCTACAAAATCAACAAAAATAACAATGTATATTTATCCGGTTATTTTGGCAGAGATGTATTTAGTTTAAGCGATAGTTTTAAAAACACCTATGGTAATTCAGTTTTAAACTTTAGATGGAATCATTTATTTTCTAATAAATTATTTTCAAATACCTCTTTAATTTATTCCGATTATTATTACGGTTTAGATTTAAACTTCATTGAATTCAAATGGAATTCTGGCATTAGAAATTTTAATTTTAAATACGATTTAAAACATTACTTAAACGATAAAATAAAACTGCAATATGGTTTAAATAGTATTTATCATAAATTTAATCCTGGCGAAATTGAGCCTTCTAGTCCATCCTCAGGAATAAATCCAAGAAAGTTAATCGATAAATATGCTTTTGAAAATGCGATATATATAGATGCAGAACATAAATTAACAGATAAACTTACCGCTTCTTATGGTTTGCGTTATAGTTCGTTTTTACGTTTGGGACAAAAAGAATTGAATGTGTACGAAAATGATAACCCAATTCTATTTAATGAAGCGCTTCAAATTTACGAAAAAGCAGATCCTATTGGTATAGAGTCTTCTAGCAAAAGTGAGGTATTAGAATCTTTTGGTAATTTAGAACCTAGGCTAGCACTTGCATATCAGTTAAATAATAACACTTCTATTAAAGCTAGTTATAACAGATTAAGTCAGTATTTACATTTGCTCTCTAACACCAGTTCTCCAACACCTTTAGATGTTTGGACACCAAGTGGAAAATACGCAAAACCACAACTATTAGATCAGGTAGCTATTGGTTATTTTAAAAATTTTAAAGACAGAATCTTTTCTTTAGAAGTAGAATCCTTTTACAAAAAAGTAAAAAATAGAATAGACTATATAGACGGAGCAGATTTAATTGCGAATGATGCTATTGAACAAATTATTCTAAACGGAAAAGCAAGAGCATATGGTTTAGAAGTTTTATTCCGAAAAAATGAAGGGCGTTTTAAAGGATGGTTCGCCTATACATTATCCAAATCGGAACAAAAAACACCAGGAAGAACTCCTGCAGAAACAGGAATAAATAATGGTAATTGGTACAACACAGCATATGATAAAACCCACGATGTATCCATCACTGCAAGCTATGATTTAAATCTAAAATGGACTTTTAACGCGAACTTTTTATTACAATCCGGACAACCAGTAACCTACCCAAATGGACAATATGAATACAATGGGGTAACCATACCAAGCTATGCAAACCGAAATGAATTCAGGCTACCAACCTACCATCGTTTAGATATTTCAGCAAACTACACACCAAAACCAGACAAACAAAAAGGATGGCAAACCTATTGGGTTTTTGGTATTTATAATATGTACAATAGACGCAATGCAGCATCTATAAGTTTTAGAGAAAATGAAGATACAAGAGCAAATGAAGCAGTTCGCCTTTCTATTTTTGGCATAGTGCCTTCTGTATCCTATAATTTTAAATTTTAAGAAGATGAAGAAAATATTAATCATACTAGTAATAGCTGTTTTAAATTTTTCTTGTGAAGATGTTGTAGATATAGACTTACCAACTTCAGAAACTAGATTAGTTATTGATGCTTCCATTAATTGGTTTAAAAACACTACAGGAAACGAACAATCTATAAAATTAAGTTTAACTGCGCCATATTATAATAGCGAAACACCGCCTGCAAATAATGCGCAAGTGATTATTATAGATGCAAATAATAATACTTTTGAATTTATAGAAGAAGACCAAACTGGAATCTACCATAATAACTCATTTGTTCCAGAAATTAATGGTGTTTACAACCTAAGTATCAATTATAACGGAGAAGTTTTTACAGCAACCGAAACATTACAATCTGTTGCAGAAATTGAATATGTAGAACAAGATTTAGAAGGTGGTTTTACAGGAGAAGAAACAGAAATTAAAGCCTATTTTACAGATCCTATAGACGAAGAAAACTATTACTTTTTTGAGTTTATTCCTAGTATAGACATGCCTATCACATTAGATACTTTTAAAGATGAATTTGTAAATGGAAATGAAATTTTCGGCTTTTATACCGAAGAAGATCTAGATGAAGGAGAAAGTGTAATAATAAGAAACTATGGCGTATCCGAACGTTTCTACGAGTTTATGTTTATCCTTTTACAACAAAGTAGTGAAGATGGTGGTGGTCCTTTTGAAACCCAACCTGCAACCGTTCGCGGTAATTGCATCAACCAAACCAATCCAGAAAATTTCCCTTTTGGCTATTTTAGATTATCCGAAGTATCTGAGTTTAATTATACTGTCGAGTAATATTATTTGGGCGTTACCATACAAACCTTTAGGGTTTTGTATGGTCGTGCTGTACACTATATCTTTTGCTTAGGCAAAAGGATGCCGTTTCCATCACTAACGCAAAACAAAAAATCCGTATTTTTACAGAATGACATTTACTAAAACCACAGAACAAGACTCCAACCATAATCATCTAGAAAAGATGACTATTTCCCAATTACTTAAAAATATAAATAACGAAGATAAAACAGTTCCTCAAGCGGTAGACAAAGCATTACCGCAAATTGAAAAACTGGTAGAACAAATTGTAGCAAAATTACAATCTGGTGGACGATTATTTTATTTAGGAGCAGGGACAAGTGGTCGTTTAGGTATTTTAGATGCGAGCGAATGTCCTCCTACTTTTGGTGTATCTCATGATTTAGTAATTGGTATCATTGCTGGTGGAGATATTGCTATTAGAAAAGCAGTAGAGTTTGCAGAAGATTCCACACAACTAGGTTGGAAAGATTTACAAGCATATAATGTAACTAACAAAGATGTTGTTATCGGCATTGCTGCTTCGGGTACCACTCCTTATGTTATTGCAGCATTAGAGACATGCAATAAAAACAATATAATAACAGGTTGTATTACTTCTAATCAAAATAGTCCACTATCACTTACAGCACAATTCCCTATTGAAGTAGTTGTTGGTCCAGAATTTGTAACTGGAAGTTCAAGAATGAAAGCAGGAACTGCTCAAAAATTAGTATTAAATATGTTAACTACTACTACTATGATTCAACTAGGTCATATTAAAGGTAACAAAATGGTAGATATGCAACTAAGTAATAACAAACTTGTAGATCGTGGAATTAGAATGATTATGCAAGAAATAGAGGTTACCCAAAAAGTAGCAGAACAATTATTAAATGAACACAAAAGCGTAAGAGCAGTAATTCAAAACTATAAAAATGGAAACTAATCATACCAACAAAGATGTATTGGCAAAAGGGTTAAAAACAATGCTAATTACTATAGTACTAATGTTTTTAGGTCCAGTATTAATATATATTGCTTTTAGTAATGAAGACAAACCTTTGTATTATCCGTTGCTTATTGCAGGAATAACTAGTTGTATTTGTGCCATCTATTTCGGATTTAAAGGTATCAATACGATTATGGATAGTATGTTTAAAAAACAATAATTACTCTACAATAATTTGTTTTGGTGTTGTAGGGTTATAACCAAATGTGGCATCTTCAATAGTAACACCTAACCTATCCAAAATATAACTTATAATTGCATAATGATGAATGGTATGGCTATTAGCTTGAGCTAATAAAGCCGCAAATGTGTAGTCTATTTTGGTTTTACCTAAACCTAAATCATCTATAACCACAATCTGTTGTTTCACATCTTTGTCGTTTAAATCTTCTAATTTATTAATTATAGTGTCTAAGTAACAGATTGCTGTATTACAACAATTTTCTACATCCAAGTTTCTTTTTCTTGCTGTTAAATCTACTTCATTGTCTACCACATTGAAGATACAATCATAAAAATCTAAAATATGACGTATATGTGAACCTACACTGGAAAAGTAAGGAGGTATGGAAACATCGCTTAACTTTTCATCAGAAAGGTTAAATAGTAAAATTCGTGATTTATTAAGGGTAAATAAAGAAGATTGAAGGACTATGTTCATGTAGACTAAAATAACTAAATTAATTTAATATAAAAATTATTTTTCATTAGTCCTATTACCAATGAATCCTTACACATTATTGCATAAAAAAAACCTTAATAGATATAGATATCTCGCATCTATCCTTCCAGTCCCCTTTAATGGATAACTTCTATATTTTGGTTGATTTTATTGCATAAAAAAATCCTCAACAAATAAATGTTGAGGATTCTCTAAAAAAGGCGACGACCTACTCTTCCACAATGTAGTACCATCGGCGCAAATGGGCTTAACTTCTCTGTTCGGAATGGTAAGAGGTGAGCCCCATCGCTATAATCACCTTAAGCTTTGGTCCCGCATTTGTTGCGGGATTTCTTTTTAGTAGCCTTTACGGCATATAAAAAGATAAATATCTTAACATATTGAAAAAATTACATGAATGTATTGTATGTACTCTAAAAAAACAGGCGTACAATAAGCCTATGGGTTATTAGTATCACTCGGCTATGACATTACTGCCTTTACACCTATGACCTATCAACGTAGTCATCTCCTACGACCCTTTAAAGAAATCTCATCTTGTGGTGGGTTTCGCGCTTATATGCTTTCAGCGCTTATCCCTTCCAAACGTAGCTACTCTGCAATGCTCCTGGCGGAACAACAGATACACCAGAGGTTTGTCCATTCCGGTCCTCTCGTACTAGGAACAGATCCACTCAAATTTCTAACGCCCACAGTAGATAGAGACCGAACTGTCTCACGACGTTCTGAACCCAGCTCGCGTGCCACTTTAATGGGCGAACAGCCCAACCCTTGGGACCTTCTCCAGCCCCAGGATGTGACGAGCCGACATCGAGGTGCCAAACCCCCCCGTCGATATGAGCTCTTGGGGGAGATCAGCCTGTTATCCCCGGCGTACCTTTTATCCTTTGAGCGATGGCCCTTCCATGCGGAACCACCGGATCACTATGCTCTACTTTCGTACCTGATCGACTTGTAGGTCTCTCAGTCAAGCTCCCTTATGCCATTGCACTCTACGCACGATTACCAACCGTACTGAGGGAACCTTTAGAAGCCTCCGTTACTCTTTTGGAGGCGACCACCCCAGTCAAACTACCCACCAAGCACTGTCCCTTCGTTAGAAGGTTAGACTCTAGATAAGCAAAGGGTGGTATTTCAACAATGACTCCACAACGCCTAGCGACGCCGCTTCAAAGTCTCCCACCTATCCTACACATTACTTATCCAAAACCAATACTAAGCTATAGTAAAGGTGCACGGGGTCTTTTCGTCCCACTGCGGGTAATCGGCATCTTCACCGATACTACAATTTCACCGAGCTCATGGCTGAGACAGTGTCCAGATCGTTGCACCATTCGTGCAGGTCGGAACTTACCCGACAAGGAATTTCGCTACCTTAGGACCGTTATAGTTACGGCCGCCGTTTACTGGGGCTTCATTTTAGATCTTCGCCGAAGCTAAACCCTCCACTTAACCTTCCAGCACCGGGCAGGTGTCAGGCCATATACGTCATCTTTCAATTTAGCATAGCCCTGTGTTTTTGATAAACAGTCGCCTGGACCTTTTCACTGCGGCCACCCCGAAGGGTGGCGACCTTTCTCCCGAAGTTACAGGTCTATTTTGCCTAGTTCCTTAGCCATGAATCTCTCGAGCTCCTTAGAATTCTCATCCCAACTACCTGTGTCGGTTTAGGGTACGGGCTGCTTCATTCGCTTTTCTTGGAAGTCGCTTTTCTGGATTATCACCGCGACCGTAGTCTTAGTGTACTATCGAGGTGTTACCACTCTCTTCAACGAACTATTCCGTCAGTTCGCACCAAATTTACGCCTCCGTCACTTTTAGTATGAGCAGGTACAGGAATATTAACCTGTTGTCCATCCACTACCCCTTTCGGGTTCGCGTTAGGTCCCGACTAACCCTCAGCTGATTAGCATAGCTGAGGAAACCTTAGTCTTTCGGAGTGCGGGTTTCTCGCCCGCATTATCGTTACTTATGCCTACATTTTCTTTTGTAGCTACTCCAGCATGCCTCACAGCACACCTTCAACGCCACTACAATGCTCCCCTACCAC
>NZ_CP045067.1:2172500-2175000 GCF_016864015.1 Lacinutrix sp. WUR7
TCCGTAGCGAAAGCGAGTCTGAATAGGGCGCTTTAGTTAGTAGTGGTAGACGCGAAACCGTGTGATCTACCCATGGGCAGGGTGAAGCTGTAGTAACATACAGTGGAGGCCCGAACCGATATACGTTGAAAAGTGTTCGGATGACCTGTGGGTAGGGGTGAAAGGCCAATCAAACTCGGAAATAGCTCGTACTCCCCGAAATGCATTTAGGTGCAGCGTTGATTTATAGTTTTATAGAGGTAGAGCTACTGATTGGATGCGGGGGCTTCACCGCCTACCAATTCCTGACAAACTCCGAATGCTATAAAATGATAATCAGCAGTGAGGGCATGGGTGCTAAGGTCCATGTCCGAGAGGGAAAGAACCCAGACCATCAGCTAAGGTCCCAAAATATATGTTAAGTTGAAAAAACGAGGTTGAACTGCTTTGACAGCTAGGATGTTGGCTTGGAAGCAGCCATTCATTTAAAGAGTGCGTAACAGCTCACTAGTCGAGCGGTTCGGCATGGATAATAATCGGGCATAAACATATTACCGAAGCTATGGACTTATTAATAAGTGGTAGGGGAGCATTGTAGTGGCGTTGAAGGTGTGCTGTGAGGCATGCTGGAGTAGCTACAAAAGAAAATGTAGGCATAAGTAACGATAATGCGGGCGAGAAACCCGCACTCCGAAAGACTAAGGTTTCCTCAGCTATGCTAATCAGCTGAGGGTTAGTCGGGACCTAACGCGAACCCGAAAGGGGTAGTGGATGGACAACAGGTTAATATTCCTGTACCTGCTCATACTAAAAGTGACGGAGGCGTAAATTTGGTGCGAACTGACGGAATAGTTCGTTGAAGAGAGTGGTAACACCTCGATAGTACACTAAGACTACGGTCGCGGTGATAATCCAGAAAAGCGACTTCCAAGAAAAGCGAATGAAGCAGCCCGTACCCTAAACCGACACAGGTAGTTGGGATGAGAATTCTAAGGAGCTCGAGAGATTCATGGCTAAGGAACTAGGCAAAATAGACCTGTAACTTCGGGAGAAAGGTCGCCACCCTTCGGGGTGGCCGCAGTGAAAAGGTCCAGGCGACTGTTTATCAAAAACACAGGGCTATGCTAAATTGAAAGATGACGTATATGGCCTGACACCTGCCCGGTGCTGGAAGGTTAAGTGGAGGGTTTAGCTTCGGCGAAGATCTAAAATGAAGCCCCAGTAAACGGCGGCCGTAACTATAACGGTCCTAAGGTAGCGAAATTCCTTGTCGGGTAAGTTCCGACCTGCACGAATGGTGCAACGATCTGGACACTGTCTCAGCCATGAGCTCGGTGAAATTGTAGTATCGGTGAAGATGCCGATTACCCGCAGTGGGACGAAAAGACCCCGTGCACCTTTACTATAGCTTAGTATTGGTTTTGGATAAGTAATGTGTAGGATAGGTGGGAGACTTTGAAGCGGCGTCGCTAGGCGTTGTGGAGTCATTGTTGAAATACCACCCTTTGCTTATCTAGAGTCTAACCTTCTAACGAAGGGACAGTGCTTGGTGGGTAGTTTGACTGGGGTGGTCGCCTCCAAAAGAGTAACGGAGGCTTCTAAAGGTTCCCTCAGTACGGTTGGTAATCGTGCGTAGAGTGCAATGGCATAAGGGAGCTTGACTGAGAGACCTACAAGTCGATCAGGTACGAAAGTAGAGCATAGTGATCCGGTGGTTCCGCATGGAAGGGCCATCGCTCAAAGGATAAAAGGTACGCCGGGGATAACAGGCTGATCTCCCCCAAGAGCTCATATCGACGGGGGGGTTTGGCACCTCGATGTCGGCTCGTCACATCCTGGGGCTGGAGAAGGTCCCAAGGGTTGGGCTGTTCGCCCATTAAAGTGGCACGCGAGCTGGGTTCAGAACGTCGTGAGACAGTTCGGTCTCTATCTACTGTGGGCGTTAGAAATTTGAGTGGATCTGTTCCTAGTACGAGAGGACCGGAATGGACAAACCTCTGGTGTATCTGTTGTTCCGCCAGGAGCATTGCAGAGTAGCTACGTTTGGAAGGGATAAGCGCTGAAAGCATATAAGCGCGAAACCCACCACAAGATGAGATTTCTTTAAAGGGTCGTAGGAGATGACTACGTTGATAGGTCATAGGTGTAAAGGCAGTAATGTCATAGCCGAGTGATACTAATAACCCATAGGCTTATTGTACGCCTGTTTTTTTAGAGTACATACAATACATTCATGTAATTTTTTCAATATGTTAAGATATTTATCTTTTTATATGCCGTAAAGGCTACTAAAAAGAAATCCCGCAACAAATGCGGGACCAAAGCTTAAGGTGATTATAGCGATGGGGCTCACCTCTTACCATTCCGAACAGAGAAGTTAAGCCCATTTGCGCCGATGGTACTACATTGTGGAAGAGTAGGTCGTCGCCTTTTTTAGAGAATCCTCAACATTTATTTGTTGAGGATTTTTTTTTGCAATAAAATCAACCAAAATATAGAAGTTATCCATTAAAGGGAACTG